>WGLY01000014.1 GCA_016125335.1 Frankiales bacterium | reverse complement strand
GGGCAGGGTGACCGGGGTGATGTCGGCGGGCCAGAACCCCGACGCGATCGCCGCTTCGGCCAGGTTCTGGCTGCGCACCCCGAACTCGTCCTGCTCGGCCCGGGAGATCCCCCGCGCCTGCGCCACGTTCTCCGCCGTCTGCCCCATCGCCAGGTAGACGTCGGGCATCAGCCCCGCCTCGCGCGGGTCGCTCCACGGCTCGCCCGCGGCCACGCGGGCCGCCTCGCGCCGTCCGGCCGCCACGAACTCCGGGTGCGGCACCACGGCGTCGCCCGTGAGGTAGTGCGCGGGGTAGCGGCTCACGCACTCCACGCCGCCGGAGACGAACGCCTCCCCCTCGCGGGACCAGATCGCGTGGGCCGCCATGCGGGTGGTCTGCAGGCTCGACGCGCACGCGCGGTTGACGGTGGTGCCCGGCAGGTGGTCCATGCCGAGCAGCACCGCCACCACCCGCGCGATGGTGAAGTCGGCCTCGCCGCCGGGCTGGACGCAGCCGATCATCATGTCGTCGATCTCGCGCGGATCGAGCTCGGGCACCTGGTCGAGGGCGGCGCGCACCATCTGCGCGAGCAGGTCGTCCGGGCGCATCCCGGCGAGCGAGCCCTTGAGGGCACGGCCGATGGGCGAGCGGGCGACGGAGACGATCACGGCCTCGGGCACAGCGGTCCCTTCGTGGGCGGCAGAGTCGGTAGGAGGGCGACGGGCAGGACGGCGACGGCTACGGGCGGCGCGGCGGGCGCGGCACCAGGCCGCTCGTGCGCGCCGCGTAGGCGGTGAAGGCGTCGCCGCGGGAGCGGGCCATGCGCTTCTCGGTGAGCCTCTTGCCCGTGCGCGACACGAGCATCCGCGTCATCAGCAGCGGTGCGACGACGGTGACGACACCGATCCACGCCCCCAGCGCGATGAGCCAGAACGAGAACATCACGCAGATGTCGCCGAAGTAGTTCGGGTGCCGGGTCCACGCCCACAGGCCGGTGTCGAGGATCTTCCCGGCGTTGGCGGGGTCGGACTTGAAGCGGGCGAGCTGCGCGTCGCCGACGGACTCGAAGACGATGCCGAACGCGCCCAGGGCCACGCCCACCCAGGTGAGCCAGTTGACCGGCTGGAGCTGGTACATGGCGACGACGATCGGCGTCGCCACGACCCACATCACCCAGCCCTGCGCCCAGAAGATGTTCTTCACGGCGAACGGGAGCAGCGCCCCCTGCCGCTTGGACATCAGCGCGGTGTAGCGCGGGTCCTCGCCCTTGCCGTGGTTGCGCCAGTGGATGTACGCCGCGAGGCGCACGCCCCACACCAGCGGCACCAGGAGGGCCACCAGCCGGCGGCCGTCATCACCGTGGCCCGCCGAGATCACGTACGTGGTGATGGCCACGGCGACGAAGCCCAGGCCCCAGAACGTGTCGATGATCGACCAGTTGCCGCTGCGCGCCGAGATGGCGAGCACGACTCCCATCAGGACGCAGATCGCCACCGCAGCGGCGACGAGGCCCACCACGAGCGGACCCCACGACACCTCGCCCACACGTCCTCCTGACGCTTGACAGCACTGTTAGTTGTAGTGCGTGGCAGGGATCGCGTGCAAGGGATTCGGCGCACCAGTCGTCGAGTCCGCGCCCGGCGTCTCGACTTCCGGGACGTCGACGCCCAGGCCCTTGCCGGAGTTACTTCGTTTGGTGTAGTAAACAGGACCGTCCGTGCATGCACCGAGACGCCCACGACGAGGGAGCGCGCATGAGCTCGACCACCCGAGCGGCACGACGCCGGTGAGCCCCCGCGTCGAGGTATCGCTCGGCCTCTGGCAGGACCGGCCGGCGACGGAGGTCATCGACACCGCCCTCGCGGCCGACGAGCTGGGCTACGGCGCGGTGTGGGTCGGCGAGATGGCGACCTGGGACGCGTTCGCCCTCGGCACGCACATCGGCGGGCGGATGTCCCGGGCGCGCCTGGTGCTCGGCCCGTTCGGCGTCGCGATCCGCGACCCCATGATGATCGCGATGGGCGCGGCGTCGGTGGCCACGCTCACCGGCCGCGAGGTGTCGGTGGCCCTCGGGACGTCGTCCAACCTCGTGGTCGAGCGGTGGCATGGGCGCGACCGCAGCCGCCCGGGCCAGGCGCTCGAGGAGTCCGCGCGCGCCGTGCGGCTGCTCCTCGACGGCGAGAAGGCCGAGGTGCCCGGCGAGGTGGTGCGCACCAGCGGCTACCGGCTGCGGCTCGACGCGCCCCGCTCGGAGCTCGTCGTGGCCGCCTTCGGCGACCGCGCGATCGGCGTCGCCGCCCGGCACGCGGACCGCATGGTGCTCAACCTCGTCGACCCCGCCTCGGTGGCGCAGCTGGTCGGCCGGCTGCGCGACACCGCGGCCGAGCTGGGCCGCGAGATGCCGCGCGTGGCGGTGTGGACCACGTGCGCGGTCGACCCCGGTCCCGCTGCCATCGAGCAGCTGCGCCGCGGTGTGGTCGGCTACCTCGCCGCTCCCGGCTACTCCGAGATGTTCCGCCGCGCGGGGTTCGGCGACCTCGTCGACCTGGCGCTGTCCGGGCCGCACCCCACGGCGCTGCTGGCCGAGGTGCCGGCCGAGCTCATCGAGGTGGTGGGCCTGGTGGGCGACGAGCAGCGCGTGTCCGAGCGGCTGTCGCAGTACCTGGCGGCCGGCGCGGACGACGTCGTGATCGTGCCGTCGGCCACCGACGACGACCCCGCGGCGCGTCACACGCTCGAGGCCGTGGCGCGCATCAGCTCCCGGCTGGGCTGAACCCCTCGCGCGGCAGGCCGCCCTTGCCGTAGGGGGCGAACGCCGGCGGGCGCCGCTCGACGAAGCTCTGCACGCCCTCGTTGAAGTCGAAGGACGACAGCGCGGTGCGCTCGCGGCCCTCGGCGTCCTCGACCGTCTCGAGGAACGTCTGCTCGTAGCTGTGCCGCAGCTGCTCCTTGATGTGCGCGACCGACGCCGGCGAGCAGTTCGCCGCCAGGTCCTCGGCGTAGGCGCGCGCGGCCGCCACGACGTCGCCGTCGGCGGGCACGATCGTGTGCACCAGGCCCATGTCGGCTGCCTCGTCGCTGGTGAACGTGCGGCCGGACACGAGCAGCTCGGTGGCCCGGCTCACCCCGATCAGCCGCGGCAGCAGGTACGACGCCGCGTGCAGGGCCGGCAGCCCGCGCCGCGCGAACGCGGTGGACATGCGCGCGCCTGACACCGCGAACCGCACGTCGCACATGAGCGTCTGCACGAGGCCGAACCCGGCGCACGCGCCGTTGACGGCCGCGACCATCGGCTTGGGGACGGTGATCGGGTACCAGTCCGGCTGCTCGATGGTGGCCGCCTCCGGGTTGAAGTCGCCGGTCTGCGTGTACGTCTGCAGCTCGAGGAAGTCCGCGCCGGGACAGAAGCTCGAGCCCGCGCCGGTGACCACGATGGCGCGCACGGAGTCGTCCTCGACGCACTCCTGGAGCCGGCCGTAGTAGCGGCGCTGGAGCGGGATCGTCCACGCGTTCTTGCGCTCCGGGCGGTTGAGCGTGAGCACCGCGACGCCGTTCTCGTCCGACCGCAGCACCAGATCCTCTGCCATGCGCGTGGACGCTAGCCGAGAGGGGCGTCGTACTGCAATAGTCGAAGTGACTCCGGCGGCGTGCCGGCGCGACGACCGGTGGGGAGGGCTCCGTGGGACGACACCGGGGCAGCCGGAGCGCGCCGCCGCGGTCAGCCGCGCCGCCAGCGCAGCGTGTGCGTGCGCGTCGCGCCGCCCGCGCTCTCCTGCGCCACCAGCGCGAGCGCCGTCCCGTCGAGCAGCACCGTGCGCCGCTGCTCCGTGCCCACGAGCGCGGGGTTCTGCGCCACCTCCACGGCGTGCACGACCTCGCCGCCCTCCACCCGCCAGCGGCCGGCGTAGGAGAAGCTGCCGAGGTAGGCCGACGCGAGGGCCTCGGCCGGGGCCCGGCGCGGGCTCGGCGTGGGCAGCAGGGGGCGGCGCCGCTCGGACACCACCGCGGCCATGCCGCCGTCGGGCGCGTACACGAGCAGTCCGGCCGGGTCCTCGCCGTACGGGCTGCGCTCGCCGTCGGCGTCGGACAGGGTCCAGGCGGTCAGGGTCCAGGTGCCGACGAGCGCGGTGGCGATGTCGGACTCGGCGGGGGTCATGGCAGCTCCGGATGGACGAGGAGGACGCGATGAGCGTGGCACTGGTGCTGGGGGCCGGCGGCAGCGCCGCCCTGGGCTGGGAGACGGGCGTGCTGGCCGGGCTCGCGGACGAGGGCGTGCTGCTGCCCGACGGGCTCCGCGTGGTGGGCACCTCGGCGGGCTCGCTGCTCGCGGGACGGCGGAGCCGGCCCGCGGACGGCGACCTCGAGAGCGGTCTCGCCGACGTCGCGGCCCTGCGCCCGCCGTCGATCGACTTCGCCGAGGTGGCCGCCGGCTGGGCCCGCTCGGCCGCCGGCGCGTCCTCGGCGCAGGACGCCCGCAGGCGCATCGGCGACGCGGCCAAGGCCGCCACCACTATGGACCCGGCCGAGCGCCGCGAGGAGATCGCCGTGCTCGCCGGCCGGCAGGACTGGCCGCCCGGGGAGGTGCTCGTCACGGCTGTGAGCGCCGACACCGGGCGCTTCGTGACCTTCGACCGCGACTGCGGGGTGGAGTGGCTCGACGCCGTGGGCGCGAGCTGCGCCGTGCCCTCGGTGTGGCCCACCGTGGTGATCGACGGCGAGCACTTCATGGACGGATCTGTGCTCTCGCCCACCAACCTCCCGGCCGCGGCGCCCTGCACCCGGGCGGTGGTGCTCGCGCCGCTGCTGCCCGAGCTCGGCGGTGGCATCGCCCGCGAGATCGAGCGCCTCGGCGAGGGCTCCGCGGTCGAGGTGGTGGCCGCCGACGCCGGCTCGCAGGCGGCCTTCGGGCCCAACCCCCTCGACCCGCGGGTCACCCTCGCCGCGGCGCAGCAGGGACGCCGGCAGGGCCGGGGGGCCGCCGCCCGCGTGCGCGCCCTCCTGGCCTGAGACGGGCGCCGTCCTCACACCAGCCGGAAGTCGACGCCGGACAGTCGCACGGTGCGGCCCGCCTGGGCGCGGTCGGTCGCCGGCAGCTCCACGGCGACCAGGCCCTCGGCCCCGTCCGTCGGCACGAAGCGCAGCGCCGCGCCCGGCAGGTCGAGGCTGACGCCGTCGGCTGCGACCTCCACCTCGAGGACGTCGGCCCACGTGGCGGCGACGGCGTGCGGGTCGCGCACGGCGAGCTCCACGGCGGTGTAGTCGCCGACGACGTCCGTGCACCCGGTCTCGAACACGCGCGGCGCGTAGTGCCAGGAGTCGGCCGGGCGGATCTGGTCGAACTCCGCGAGGGTGCCGAGCCCGCGCGGGTGCCACTGCGTGATCGTGTGCCCCTCGTACGGGGTCTCCATCACCAGCGTGAGCCCGCGGTCGAGCGCCCGCTTCTTGGTGCGCTCGGCGTCGTCCACCTGCACCACGACCATGTAGCCGAGGTCGCCTCCGCGCTTGGCGAGCAGCCGGGCCGGCATGGTGTCCGGCCCGAGCGGCGCGGTGAACTCCAGGAACGTCGAGCCGATGGTGAGCACCTCGTGCACGAAGCCGAGGTCGGCCATGCCCTGCTCGTCCTTGATGCCCTGGCGCAGGCCGAGCCCGCTGCGCGCGTCGGCGAGCGTGGCGTCGAGGTCGGCGGCCAGGAAGACGAGCTGGCGCACCTGGGGCAGCGCGGGGGTCTCGGGCATGTCAGGCCTCCTGGCCGTCGAGGGAAGCGGCGGGGTCCGCGAGCCCGGTGAGGGTGGTGCACAGCTCCCACAGCGCGGCGCGCTCGGCGTCGGTCTCGCGGGTGGCGTCGGTGCGGTGGGTCTCGCGCGGGCGGCGGTCGAGCCAGAACTGGCCCGACGTGGTGGCCGGCTCGTCGGCCGAGCCGAGCCACACGATGGTGTCGGCGCCCTGCGCCGGCGTACGCAGCACGTCGCGGAACTTGGCCTCGAACTCCGGGATGGACGACGAGACCCCCGGGGTCGCGGCCCACCCCGGGTGCATCGAGTGGCACACGACGCCGGTGCCCGCCAGGCGCTCGGCGCGCATCTCCGTGACGATCACCTGGCCGCGCTTGGTGCGCGAGTACACGGCGGTGCCGATGAACTCGCGGTGCTCGGTGTGCGGGTCCTCGACGTCGATCCGCTGGCTGTACATGCCGCCGGAGGACACCTCGACGATGCGCGAGGGCGCGCTCGCGACGATGCGGTCGAGGAGCAGCTCGGTGAGCAGGAAGGGCCCGAGCAGGTTGGTGGCGAGGACGAGCTCGTAGCCGTCCTCGGACAGCAGCCGCTCGTTGAGCAGCACGCCGGCGTTGTTCACCAGCACGTGCACCTGCGGCTCGGTGGCGAGGATCTCCTCGGCCGCCCGGCGCACCGAGGCCATCGACGACAGGTCGCACACGATCACGCGCAGGTCGTGGTTGCCGGTGGCCTGCTCGATCTCCTCGAGGGCCGCCTGCGCGCGGGCGCCGTCGCGGGCGAGCATGACCACGCGCGCCCCGAGCGCGGCGAAGCCCTCGGCCGCCGCGCGGCCGAGCCCGGAGGTCACGCCGCTGATGACGACCGTGCGCCCGGCGACGTGGCTCATGTCCGAGTCGTCCCAGGTGGGACGCCGCATCTCGTACCCGAGGCGGCTGAAGCTCACCTTGTCGTCGGCGGTCGCCTCGGCGTCGATCGCGTCGGCCTGCGCGCGGTCCATGTCAGCGGACTCCGTCCTGTTGCAGCTGCTCGCCCCTGACCCAGCAGGCGTGGAACCCGGCCGGGACCCGGCCGGGCAGGAGCACGCGGGCCAGCGGGCCCGCAGCGATGTCGGTCGCGTCGAACACGTCCACCTCGGCCGTGCCCTCGCGCTCGTCGGTCACGAAGCACACGACGTAGCCGTCGGTCTCCCCGGTCGAGCCGTCGCGCGGGGCGAACGGCGCCTCGGAGCCCCAGCGCCCCGGGCCGAAGAAGTGCTCCTGCTTGACGTCCTCCTGCGAGTCGTAGCGCACGAGGCCGTCGAAGAGCAGCGTCGGCTCGGCGGCCAGCCGCATGGAGTAGGAGTACCGGTGCGGGAGCCCGACCACCCGGGCGTCCACCGACGGGAACTCGATGTTGTCGTCGTCGAGCGCGGTCTCGGTGGTGCGGCCGGTGCGCAGGTCGAAGCGGTAGCGGTAGAGCTGGGCGTCGAGCCGCATGTAGGCGAGCATGTTCGACAGCGGCGTGGCGAACGTGGTCTGGTGCTGCGGGTTCTTCACCCGGCAGGCGTCCATCACGATCTCGTCGCCGGACTCCCACGCGTTGATGACGTGGTAGATGTAGCAGGGCTTGGCCTCGAACCACCGCACCTGCTCCGCCGTGCCGTGGCGCGGGATGACGGCGAACCGGCTCACGAGCGCCTGGTCGTAGTAGATCCGGTACTTGCCTGCCGCGCGCGCCTCCTGGTCCTGCACGAGGGGCAGGTCCATGAGGACGGAGTAGTTCTCCGTGATCGCCATGTCGTGCGGCAGCCGCGGGCCCGGGATGTCGATGTGCACCAGGTCCGTCTGGCGGCCGTCGGCCCCGATGACGCCGTACCGCAGGTAGGGCAGGTCCGGCCCGTAGTCGAACCACATGAGCTCGTGCGTGGCGTCGTCCACCTTGGGGTGCGCCATCATGTCGCCGTAGAACGTGTCGAGGAACGTCTGCGCCCCGAGGGTCTCCAGCGACAGCGGGTCGACGCCGTAGGGCGAGCCGCAGAGGTACCACGTCGCCAGCACCTGGCCGCGGTGGTAGATGACGTCGGTGTTGGCCGAGTCCTTGATGCCCAGCCCGTGCGTGTTGCCGAACGGGTTGCCCTGCGGGTTCTCCATGAGCCCGGTCCACAGCGCGCGGCCGGCCTCGGACTCGGCCTCGAACGCCTTCGTGCGGACCCACCGGTTGCGGTAGCGCGCCCGGCCGTCCTCGAAGTGCACCGCGTGCACCATGCCGTCGCCGTCGAACATGTGGTAGCGGCCGGGGGCGGCGAAGCGCCGGTTGGGGCCGGTGCGCAGGTAGACGCCGTTGAGGTCGCGCGGAAGCTCGCCGATCACCGTGAGGTCGTCGGCGGTGAGCTCGGCGTCCACGGGTGCGTAGACGCCCAGCGTGTAGGGGTTGTCCGGGTCGGTCATCGACGCGGCGGCCAGCACGGGGCGGTCGGTCGCGGTCATGCGTCCTCCTCTCCTGCGCCCACGTGGGGACGCCGGGACTGCACCACGCGGAATCGCCCCGCGATGAACGACTCGTCGCTGAGCGTGGCGGTGCCTGCCGGGTTGAGACCGGTGACGTGGTAGTCGCTGTAGGCGGCCGAGAAGTTCAGCGGCATCGGGCCGGTGAGGTTGACCGACAGGGCGACGCCGGCGTCGGCGCTGAGCTCCTCGGCGAGCTCGACGAACTGCTCGTCGGTCGAGTAGACGAAGCCGGTGATGGCACCGACCTCGCGCGCGTCGCGCGTGGCCCGCTCGATCGCCTGCACCGCGTCGTCGGCCACCACGACGAAGCCCACAGGCCCGAACTGCTCCTGGGCGAAGAGGTCGTGCTCGGCGAGCCCGACCAGCCCGAGCAGCGGACCGCTGGTGCGCGCCGCGGGGTGCTCCGGGTGCTCGTACGCCGCCGGCTCGAGCAGCACGGTGCCGCGCGCGGCCACCTCGTCGCGCACGCGGGCGAGCAGCTCGAGCGTCGACTGCGCCTGCACCGCGCCCATCACCGCCGCGGCGCGGCGCGGCGTGCCGGAGATGGCGCGCACCGCCTCGGCGAGGCGCGCGGCCACCTCCTCCGCCGGCACGACGCCGTCGGAGGTGGGCAGGCCGTCGCGCGGCACGTAGACGTTCTGCGGGCTCGTGCACATCTGGGCCGTGAACAGGCACAGCGACCCGGCGACGGCGCGCAGCACGGGGGCGAGATCGTCCACCGACTCCAGCACGACGAAGTTCGCGCCGGAGGTCTCGGTGTACACCCGGGCCGAGCGGGCGTTCTGCTCGATCCACGACCCGAACGCCGCCGAGCCGGTGAAGTCGACGATCCGGGTCGCCTCGTGTTGCACCAGCCGCTTGGCGACCGGCTCGGCCGCGGAGTCGACGCTCAGCGACACCAGCGCCGGGTCGAACCCGGCGTCGGCCAGGGTCTCGCGCAGGATGCGCACGGCCAGCGCCATCTGGAGGACCGAGCTCGGGTGCGGCTTGAGCACGACCGGGTTGCCGGTGACGAGGTTGGCCAGCACCGCGGGGTAGGCGTTCCACGCGGGGAAGCTCGCGCACGCGATCACCACGGCGAGGCCGAGCGGCACCAGCCGGTAGCGCTTGTCGAGGCGCACCGTGGTGGACCCGAAGTCGCGCGACCACGTGGCGCTCGGGGCGACGCGCTCGTGCGCCAGGTGCGCCTGCGCCACCGCCTCGATCCCTCGGTCGATCGCGTTGGTGCCGCTGCCGGCGTAGGACATCGGGAAGCTCTGGCCCGTGGTGTGCATGGCGGCGTACGCCAGCTCGAGGTTGTGGCGGTAGAGCCGGTCGCAGGCCTCGAGGCAGACGCCCACGCGCTCCTCGTGCGACGCGCGGCGCCACGCGGGCCAGGCGGCGAGCGCCGCGGCCACGAGCGCGTCCACGTCCGAGCGGGGGTAGGAGATCCCGAGCGGCTCACCGGTGTAGGGCGACACCTCGTCGTCCTGCACCACGACGGGCCCCGGCTGGTCGAGGTCGAAGGGGCGGCCGAGCTGCCCGCCGAACCACTGCTCCGCGGCGGCTCGCCCCTCCTCGCCGGCCGGGTGCGCGGCCGGGTCGTCCGGGTACGCCGTCCAGTTGCGCCGCGTGCGGCAGGCCTCGACGGCGCGGCCGAGCAGGTCCCGGTGCCGCGCGAACAGAGACGTCGCCGACGCTTCGCCCGTGGTGGCCGGCACTACCGACCCGTCGTGGGAGCGGCCTCGCTCCGCATCACCTTGGCCATCCCGCGCTCCCAGCGGACCGGGTCGAGCGCGTACTTGGCGCGCGCCTCGATCGCCATGCGGTCGGTGTCGCTGATGCGCTCGCCGCGCTCCATGGCCTTGAGGCCGGCAGCGGCGATGTCGCGGGGGTCCTCCTTCGAGCCCTCCACGTGGTCGGCCATGCGGGTGTCGACCGAGCCGACCACCAGCGCCGTCACGCTGGTGCCCTGCGGCTCGAGCTCGGCCCGCGCGATGATCGACAGGAACAGCGTGGCCGACTTCGCCGGCGAGTAGCCGCCCATGAACGCCGTGGGGATCGCGCCCGCCACGGAGAGCACGTTGACGATGGCGCCGCCGCCGTTGGCCCCGAGCACCGGCGCGAAGCCGCGGATCATGTTGAGCGTGCCGAAGTAGTTGACCTCCATCTCCTGGCGCGCCATGTCGGGGTCGCGCGCCAGCACGAGGCGGTCGCGGCCGTGCAGGCCGGCGTTGTTGACCACCACGGTGACGTCGCCGCACCGCTCCACGGCGCGGGCCACGGAGTCGCGATCGGTGATGTCGAGCTGCACCGGCACGACGCCGAGGTCGACCAGCTCCTGCGGGACCGCGTCGAGGTCGCGCGAGCCGCAGTAGACGCGCTGGGCGCCGCCCGCGACGAGCTGCTCGCAGAACGCGCGCCCGATCCCGCGGTTGCCGCCCGAGACGATCGCGACGGCACCGCTCACGGTGGCGCTCACGACGCCGGCCCGGCGACGGGGGGACGGGGGACGCTCGAGGTTCGGGGCTCCGGCATGCGCCGCACGCTACAACTAATGGCGTTACTTGCCTAGGTCCCCTCGGCGGTCCACGCGTCGACGAGACGGCGCATGCCGGACAGCCAGCGCTCCGGGTCGGCCGCCTTCTGCGCCCAGAACGTGGCGACCTCGGGGTGGGGGAGGATGAGGAACGCGTCGCGGCCGAGCCCGTCCATCACGGCGTCGGCCACGGCGTCGACGCCGATCACCGCTCCGGAGGCGGCCACCACGCGCGCGTACTGGTCGCCCGCGGCCAGCGGCTCGGCGAGCAGCGGGGTGTCGACCCCCATGGGGCACAGCACGCTCACGCCGATGCCGCGGCCGCCGTAGGTGACGGCGAGCCACTCGGCCAGCGCCACTGCGGCGTGCTTGGTGACGGCGTACGGGGCGTCGCCCGGGGAGGTGAGCAGCCCGGCCGCGGACGCGGTGCTGAGCAGGTGGCCGCTCCCCCGCGCGAGCATCGACGGCAGCACGGCGTGCGCCGCGTGCACGTGCGCCATCACGTGGACCTCGTACGCCGCCTGCCAGGCGGCGGGGTCGTCGAGCCCGGCGCCGGTGGCCATCCCGGCGTTGGAGCACAGCAGGTCGACGCGTCCGTGCTGCTCGAGGGTGGCCTCGACCATCCGCCGAACGGCGTCCGGGTCGCGCACGTCGACCGTGACCGCGGTGCCGCCGACCTCCTCGGCCACCCGTGCGGCCGCGCCGGCGTCGCGGTCGGCCACGACCACGTGCTCGGCCCCCTCGGCCGCGAAGCGCCGTGCCAGGGCGGCGCCGATGCCGCTGCCCGCTCCCGTCACCAGGGTGATGGCGCCCTGGACCCTCATGCCGACCTCCTCCGCCGCGGTGACCGCCTCGTGCCCGTGCCCGGGCGTCCTGCGCTACACGCCGCCGCTCAGCGTGAGGCCGCCGTCGACGACCAGCACGTGCCCGGTGACCCACGAGGCCTCGTCGGAGGCCAGGTAGGCCACGGCGCCCGCGACGTCGTCGGGCTCGCCGAGCCGGCGCATCGGGTAGCGGGCCACGACCTCGTCCTCGTGCCCCTCGAACAGCATCGTCGCGAAGCGCGTCTTGACCACCGCCGGCGCGACGGCGTTGACCCGCACACCCGGGCCGAGCTCCGCGGCCAGCTGCTGGGTGAGGTGGATGAGCGCCGCCTTGCTCGAGCCGTAGAAGCCGATGTCGGCGGCGGGGCGCAGGCCGGCGACGGAGGCGACGTTGACGACGGTGCCGCCGTGCTCGGCCATCCAGGCGCGGTGGGCCTGCTGCACCCAGCCGAGCGCGGAGACGACGTTCACCTCCAGGATCTTGCGGGCCGCGCCGAGGTCGAGGTCGAGCAGCGGGCCGGCGGCCGGGTTGATGCCGGTGTTGTTCACGAGCACGTCGAGGCTGCCGAACGTCTCGACCGTGCGGGCCACGGCCTCGGCCCGGTGGTCGGGGTCGTCGGCCTTGCCGGCGACGGCCATCGCGTGGTCCGGACCGCCGAGCGACTCGACCGCCTCGGCGAGGGCGTCGGCGTTGCGGGCCGTGATGCACACCCGGCCGCCGCCGGACACGATGCGCGCGGCCACCGCCAGGCCGATGCCGCGGCTGGCACCGGTGACGATCGCGGTGCGGCCCTCGAACCGGGTGTCGGTCATCGCAACCTCCTGGGTCGGTGCAGCGTGCGTCCGGGCGGCACGCGGCGCCCAGCGTGGCACACGGGCCGCCCCCGCCCGCGGCCGACCGAGGACCCCGGGCGGACCGTTGACTGGCAACACTGTTTGTTGTAGTAATGAAGACCTACCTCGCCCCGACACCGCGCGCCCGTGCGCGACCTGCGGGCGACGTCGACTGACGGGAGTCACCGTGCTCGACGCCTACGTGTACGACGCCGTGAGGACCCCGCGCGGCCGGGTGCGCCGCGACGGCGGCGTCCTGGCCGGCGTGCCCCCGTGGACGCTGGCCGCCGGCCTGCTCACCGAGCTCGACACGCGGCTCGGCCTCGCCGAGCGCGGCGTGCACGTCGACGAGGTCGTGCTCGGGGTCAGCTCGGTCGTGGGCGACCAGGCGGCCGACATCGCGCGGTCCGCGGTGATCGCCGCCGGCTGGCCCGACGAGGTGTCCGGATCCGTGGTCTCCCGCCTGTGCTGCTCCGGCCTCGACGCGATCGCCGCCGCCTGCGCGCAGGTGTCCAGCGGCATGGCCGACATCACCGTGGCGGGCGGCGTCGAGTCCATGTCGCGCGTGCCGATGCTCTCCGACCGGCCGGCCATCGAGCAGGACGAGGCGCTCGCCGACCTCACCGGGTTCGTGACGATCGGGGTCTCCGCCGACGCCACCGCCCACGTCGTGGGGCTCGACCGGCCCGAGCTCGACGCCTACGCCCTGCGGTCGCACCAGCGCTCGGCCGCCGCCTGGGCCGAGGGCCACTACGACCGCAGCGTCGTCCCCGTGCGGGACGCGTCCGGCGAGGTGGTGCTCGCGCGCGACGACGCCATCCGTCCGCAGATGACCCTGGCCGACTTCGAGGCGATGCCGCTGCTGTTCCCGGACGACGCGGTGGCCCACGCCCGGGTCGAGCGGCGGCTGGGCCTCGGCGGCTTCCGCCCCGTGCACACCGCCGCGTCCGCGCCGCAGATGGTCGACGCGGCGTCCGCCGCCGTCATCGCCACCCGGGGCGCGGCCGACCTGCTCGGCCGCGAGCCGCGGGCCCGGATCCTGTCGGCCGCCACCGCCGGAGTGCGCTCGCCGCTGCTCACCGCCACGGTCGACGCGATCGGAAGGGCGCTCAAGGCCGCGGGCATCGGCGCGGACGACGTCGACATCGTGGAGGCCAACGAGTCGTTCTCGGTCAGCCCGATGCTGGTGCAGCGGGCGTTCGGCTTCGCGGACGAGATCGTCAACGTCGACGGCGGCGCGGTCTCCATGGGGCACCCGCTCGGGGCCAGCGGCGGGATCCTGCTCGCGACGGCGATGGACGCCCTCGAGCGCACCGGCGGACGGTACGCCGTGCTCACGATCCCGGCCGCCCTCGGGCTGGCCACGGCACTGGTCGTCGAGCGGCTGGGGAGCGGCTCGTGACGGACGCCGGGCGGCCCTGGCGCGTCGTCCAGTGGGCGACGGGCGCGGTCGGCAAGACCACGCTGCGCGCGGTGCTCGACCACCCGGACCTCGAGCTGGTGGGCCTCTACGTCTACTCCGACCGCAAGGTCGGCAAGGACGCCGGCGAGATCGCGCGCCGCGAGCCCACCGGGGTGCTGGCCACCCACGACCTCGACGAGATCCTCGCCCTCGACGCCGACGTCGTGCTGCACACGGCGCGGATCGGCGTCCCCTACGAGTCCGGCGACGCCGAGATCCTCGCGCTGCTGGAGTCCGGCAAGAACGTCATCACGACGCAGGGCCAGCACTACCCCCGCGCGCACGGCCCGGAGCGCGAGGAGCTGCTCGCGTCCGCGGCGCGCCGCGGCGGCGTCACCCTGTTCGGCACCGGCATCAACCCGGGCGTGGTGCTCGAGCGGCTCGCCCTGACCGCCACCGGCATGTGCCTCGACGTCCGGTCGATCACCGTGCGCGAGGTGGTCGAGGCCTCGGGCATGCCGAGCCCGGAGTTCGTCTTCGACGTGATGGGCATGGGGTCCGACCCCGCCTCGCCCGCCCTGCTCGACGGCCCGCTGCCCACGCTCTACGCCACGCTGTTCTCCGAGGCGATCCGCTACGCGACCGACAGCATCGGCGTGCAGGTCGAGCGCATCGAGCCGGACCACGAGATGTTCCCGGCCACGCGCCGCCTCGAGGTGCGGGCCGGCGTCATCGAGCCCGGCACGGTGGCCGGCACCTGCTGGCGCTGGCACGCGATCGTGGACGGACGCCGCTTCCTCACGCTGTCGATCAACTGGATCATGGACCGCGACCTGCCCGGGTTCGAGGACTTCCACCTGTGGACCGTGGAGGTCGAGGGCGTCCCGGGGATCCGCATGTCGATCGACCTCACCGAGCCGCCCAACCCCGACGGCCGGCTGACGCGCGCCGAGCAGTACGCCACCGCCGCACCGGTCGTGGCGGCCATCCCGGTCGTCTGCCAGGCACCACCCGGGATCTTCGAGCTGCCGACCCTCCTACCCTGGCACCCGTCCCTGCGCGCGCAGGCCTGAGCCGGCGCTCCCCCCACGACCCACCTTGGAGCTCGCATGACCGCCGAGACAGCACGAGTCGCCATCGTCACCGGAGCCGCGCGGGGGATCGGCGCGGCCGTCGCCCGCCGGCTGTCCGCGGACGGGCTCGACGTCGCGCTCGTCGACCTCGACGAGGCCTCGGCCGCGGCGACCGCCGCCGAGGTGGCCGCCCCCGGCCGCCGCACGCTGGGCATCGGGGCCGACGTCGCCGACGAGGCCTCGGTCGAGGCCGCCGTCGCACGCGTGGTGGCCGAGCTCGGGGCGCCGACGGTGCTCGTGAACAACGCCGGCATCATCCGCGACAACCTGCTGGCCAAGATGTCCGCGCTGGACTGGGACTCGGTCATGGGCGTGCACCTGCGCGGGTCGTTCCTCATGAGCCGCGCCGTGCTGCCCTCGATGACCGAGGCCGGCTGGGGACGCATCGTGAACCTGTCCAGCTCCTCCGCCCTCGGCAACCGCGGCCAGGCCAACTACGCCGCGGCCAAGGCCGGGCTCCAGGGCTTCACCAAGACCCTGGCCAAGGAGCTCGGCCGCTACGGCGTGACCGCCAACGCGATCGCCCCGGGCTTCATCGAGACCGACATGACGAAGGCGACGGCCGAGCGGATGCGGATGTCGTTCGACGACTTCCGCGCGGCCGCGATCGCGCAGATCCCGGTCGGGCGGTCGGGGGTGCCGGACGACGTCGCGGCCGCGGCGTCGTTCTTCGTGCGGGACGAGGCGTCCTACATCTCGGGCCAGGTGCTCTACGTGGCCGGCGGACCGCTGTCCTGACGGACGGCGACACAGGAGGAGACACGTGCGCACGTTCTCGGGGCTCGCGGAGCTCGAGGCAGCGGTCGGCAGCCACCTCGGCCACGGCGGGTGGCACACGGTGACGCAGGAGCAGATCGACGCGTTCGCCGACGCCACCGGCGACCACCAGTGGATCCACGTCGACCCGCAGAGGGCGGCGGGCGGGCCCTTCGGCACCACCATCGCCCACGGCTTCCTCACCCTGTCGCTGATCCCGATGCTGGTGCAGGACGTCTACCGCGTCGACGGGCTGAGCATGGGCGTCAACTACGGCTCGGACCGGGTGCGCTTCCCGTCCCCCGTCCCGGTGGGCTCGCGGGTGCGGGCCGGCGTCGAGCTGGTGAGCCTCACGCCGGCCTCGCTCGGCGTGCAGGCGCTGACGCGGGTCACGGTCGAGATCGACGGCTCGGACCGTCCGGGCTGCGTCGCCGACATGCTGAGCCTGCTCGTCGCATGACCCCGCCCGACCCCGACCTGCTCCCGCTCGACCGGGTGCTGCCGCTGGTGGCCGCTGCCGCCGGAGACGACGCCTGGCTCTCGGCGACGGCGTCGCTGGTCGCCGGCGGCAAGTCCAACCTCACCTTCCAGCTGGCCTGCGCGGCCGGGCGCCTGGTGCTGCGTCGCCCGCCCGCGGGCGAGCTGCTGGCCACCGCGCACGACATGGCGCGCGAGGTGCGGGTGCAGCGGGCGCTGGGCGGCAGCGCCGTGCCGGTGCCGCGGATCGTGCTCGACGACGACGGCTCCGCGTTCGGCGTGCCGTTCTACGTCATGAGCCTGGTGGAGGGCGACGTCGTGCGCGACGGCCTGCCGCCGTGGCTGGCCGACGACCTCGAGACCCGGCACCGCCTCGGCCTGGGGCTCGTGGACACCCTCGCCGACCTGCACGCGGTGGACCCCGAGGCCGTGGGGCTCGGCGACTTCGGCCGCCCCGCCGGCTTCCTCGAGCGGCAGGTGCGCCGCTGGGGCCGGCAGTGGGAGGCCAGCCGCACGGAGCAGGTCGAGGAGGTGGACCGGCTCGCCGGCCTCCTGCACGACCTCCTGCCGGAGAGCCCGGCGCCCACCGTGGTGCACGGCGACTTCCGGCTCGACAACTGCGTGGTGGGGCCGGGCGAGCGGCCCGTGCGCGGCGTGCTCGACTGGGAGATGTCCACCCTCGGCGACCCGCTGACCGACGTCGGCATGCTGCTCTTCTACTGGGTGGAGCCCGGCGAGCCGCCGAGCCCCCTCTCCCCCGCGGGGACGGCGTACGACGGCTTCCCCCGGCGGGCGGAGGTGGTCGAGCGCTACGCCGCCCGCACCGGTCGCGACCTGGGCCACCTGTGGTTCTACCTCGCCTTCGCGCACCTGAAGTTCGCCGTGATCACCCAGGGGATCCGGGTGCGGGTCGACAGCGGCGCCATGGCGGGCCAGGACTTCGGCGACCTGCGCGACGAGGTGCGCCGGGTGGCCGCGGCCGGGCTGGCCGTCGTCGACGAGCACGTGCGGCACGCGGGCTGAGCAGGAGGAGCGGGATGGACTTCGAGCACTCGGCGAAGGCGCAGGAGACCTGCGCGCGCATGTGGGACTTCATGCACGAGCACGTCTTCCCGGCCGAGCGCACGTACGCCGAGTGGCGTGCGGCCAACGACCCGCACGCCCACCCGCCGGTGATGGACGAGCTCATGGCCGAGGCGCGCCGCCGCGGCCTGTGGAACCTCTTCCTGCCGGCCGAGTCCGGCCTGTCCAACCTCGACTACGCCCCGGTGGCGGAGATCTCCGGCTGGTCGCCGGTGATTGCGCCGGAGGCGATCAACTGCCAGGCGCCGGACACCGGCAACATGGAGACGCTGCACCTGTTCGGCACCCCGGAGCAGAAGCAGCGCTGGCTCGAGCCGCTGCTGGAGGGCCGGATCCGGTCCGCGTTCGCGATGACCGAGCCGGAGGTCGCGAGCTCGGACGCGCGCAACATCCGCACGAGCATCCGGCGCGACGGCGACGACTACGTCATCAACGGGCGCAAGTGGTGGATCAGCGGCAGCGCGGACGAGCGCTGCGCGGTCTTCATCGTGATGGGCCGCTCGGACGAGGACGCCGAGCCCTACCGCCAGCAGTCGATGATCCTCGTGCCGCGCGACGCGCCGGGGCTGACCATCCAGCGGCACCTGCCGATCTTCGGCTACCAGGACCAGCACGGGCACTCCGAGCTCGTGCTCGACGACGTCCGTGTGCCAGCGTCCTCGCTGCTCGGCGGCGAGGGCGACGGGTTCGCCATCGCCCAGGCGCGCCTCGGCCCCGGCCGCATCCATCACGCCATGCGGGCGATCGGCATGGCGGAGCGCGCGCTGGCGCTGATGGTCGAGCGCTCGCGCAGCCGCGTGGCGTTCGGCCGGCCGCTGGCCGACCAGGGAGTCGTGCAGGAGCTCATCGCCGACTCGCGCATCGAGATCGAGCAGGCCAGGCTGCTGGTGCTGAAGACGGCGTGGCTGATCGACCGCTTCGGCGCCCGGGGCGCTCGCACCGAGATCGCCGCGATCAAGGTCGCGGCGCCGCGGGTGGCGACGCGGGTGATCGACCGGGCGATCGAGGTGTTCGGCGGCGCCGGCGTCAGCGACGACACACCGCTCGCCTACTTCTACGCGTGGGCCCGCGTGCTGCGCATCGTCGACGGGCCGGACGCCGTCCACCGTCGGTCGGTCGCGCGCGAGGAGCTCGGCCGCGACCGCGGCGCACGTCCGGATCCCGCCCACCCAGAGAGGACATGACATGGTCGACTTCGCGCTCAGCGACGAGGAGCGGCAGATCCGCGACACCGTGCGCGAGTTCGTGCGCCGCGAGGTGATGCCGCTCGAGCAGGAGGTGCTCGCCAACGAGCGCGCCGGGCGGCCCTCGCTGCCGCCGGGGACCCTCGCCGAGATCCAGCAGAAGGCGCGGCGCTCGGGCTTCTGGGGGATCAACACCCCCGAGGAGTACGGCGGGATGAACCTCGGGCCGGTGATGTCGGCCGTGCTCTCGATCGAGCTGGGCCGCACGTTCGTGCCGTTCACGTTCGGCGGCTACGCCGACAACATCCTCTACTCCGGCACCGAGGAGCAGAAGAAGGAGTACCTGATCCCCACGCTCGAGGGCGAGCGGCGCTCCTGCTTCGCGATCACCGAGCCCGGCGCCGGGTCCGACGCGCGCAACATCCGCACGCGGGCGGTGCGCGACGGCGACGACTGGGTGATCACGGGCGAGAAGACCTTCATCACCGGGGGCAACGAGGCCGACTTCGTGATGGTCTTCGCCGTCACCGAGGCGGAGCCGGGCGCCGACGGCGGCATCACCTGCTTCCTGGTCGACCGCGACATGGGCTGGACGTCGTCCCCCATCCAGACGATGGGCGAGTGGGGACCGGCGTCGCTGGTGTTCGACGGGGTGCGGGTGCCGGGCGACCACGTGCTCGGCGAGCTCGGCCACGGGTTCGACCTGGCCATGGAGTGGATCGGCAACGGCCGGTACATGATCCCGGCGCACGCGATCGGCGCGGCCGAGCGGCTGCTGGAGATGGCCGTGGAGTACTCCAAGGTCCGCGTGTCGATGGGCCACCCGATCGCCGACTACCAGGCGATCCAGTGGCAGATCGCCGACTCCCACGTGGAGATCGAGTCGGCCCGGTGGCTCACCCTCTACGCCGCGTGGGAGCAGCAGCAGGGCCTCGACTCGCGGCACTCGTCGTCGGTGGCGAAGCTGTCCGGCGCGACCATGGCCAACCGCGTCGTCGACCGCGTGCTGCAGATCCACGGCGGCATGGGCTACACCAAGGAGCTGCCGATCGAGCGCTGGTACCGCGAGCTGCGGCTGTTCCGCATCTTCGAGGGCACCGACGAGATCCAGCGCCGCACGATCGCCCGCAACCTCATCAAGGGCCACGTCCCCGTCACCCGCTGACCCGTCGTCGCTCCCCGGGAGCGCGGATCCGCCGGTCGGTCCCCGCGCGCCCGGGGAGTCAGGCGCGGGTCAGGCGGAGGGCTCGGCGTAGGGGCCGGTCGCCGGCCGGAACGGCGGCTCCTCCCACCAGGGGTAGGCGGCGGCTGGGGCGTCCTGCGGCAGGCGGCCGGGGAAGTGCGGCGGGCGCTTCTCGAGGAAGGACGCGATGCCCTCGGCGACGTCGGGGGTCGAGCCGAGCAGGTAGTTCATCCGCGAGTCGACCCGGTGCGCCTCCATGGGGTGCGGCGCGCCGGAGAACCGCCAGAGCATCTGGCGGGTCATCCCGACGGCCACCTGCGCGGTGTTGTCGGCGATCTCGCGCGCGAGCGCGTACGCCGCGGGCAGCAGGTCCTCGGGCTCGTGGATGCTGCGGACCAGTCCCGCGGCCCGCGCCTCCTCGGCGTCGACCTTGCGCCCGGTGTAGAGCCACTCGGCCGCGGTGCCGATGCCGACACGGCGCGGCAGGAACCAGGTGGACGACGCCTCGGGCACGATCCCGCGCCGCGCGAACACGAACGCGAACCGCGCCTCGCGCGAGGCCAGCACGAGGTCCATCGGCAGCAGCATGGTGGCCCCGAGCCCGGCGGCCACGCCGTTGACGGCGGCGATCACCGGCGTCGTGGCCGCGAAGATCCGCAGCGTGATGCGGCCGCCACCGTCGCGGAAGTCCTCGAGGTCCGGGCCCCAGTCGTTCGACGACGCGTCGAAGGCGTCCGAGCCGCCGGAGACGTCGGCGCCGGCGCAGAACGCGCGGCCGCTGCCGGTGACCACCACCACGCGCACGTCCGGGTCGTCGTCGGCGACGCCGACGACGTCGATGAGCTCCTCACGCATCTGCGGGTCGATCGCGTTGAGCCGGTCGGGCCGGTCGAGGGTGACCGTGGCGATGCCGTCCTCGACGTCGTAGCGGATGCGCTCGTAGGCCATGGGTCCTCCCGGTCGGTCCGCCCCGCGCCCTCGGGCCGCGGGTGGCACCGGCAACCGTAGTGCGGCCGCCTCCCCCGCCCGCCGTCGGGCAGCCCCCCGCAGGCAGAAAGTTGACGTCGCTAGGTTGACGCTGATCACTTATCGTCGTTAACGTACCGCCGTCAGCACGGCCGCCCGGCCGTCCCGCCTTCTCCCCGGGGAGCTCCCGATGTCCGCACCGACCGCCGGCGCCCACCGCGCCGCAGCACCCGCCGGCGGGTTCGCCCGGCTCGGCGCCTTCACCGTCCGCCGGCGCCGCCCGATCCTCGTGCTCGCCGTCCTGTTCGTCGTCGTCGCGGCCGTGGTGGGCGGCGGTGTCGTCGCCCGGCTGTCCTCCGGCGGCTTCGACGACCCCGGCTCGGACTCCTCCACCGCCGCAGCCGTGCTGGCCGATCGCTTCGACGCCGGCCCCTCGGACATCGTGCTGGTCGCCGGGGCCGCCGACGGCGCCTCCGTGGACGACCCGGCCGCGGCCGCGGCCGGGGGCGCCCTCGCCGCCCGGCTCGCCGCCGAGCCCGGGATCCGCGACGTCACGAGCTACTGGGCCGCGCCCAGCCCGGCGCTGCGCAGCACCGACGGCACCCTGGCGCTGGTGACGGCCCGGCTCACCGACGGCGGCGACGCCGCGCAGAAGCGCGCGGGCCAGATCGCGGCGGACCTGGCCGGGACCACCCCCGACGGGCTGACCGTGCACGTCTACGGCGCACCCGTCGTGTTCGACGCCGTCGGCACCACGATCGAGAAGGACCTCGCGCGCGCGGAGAGCATCGCGATCCCGGTGACGATCCTGCTGATGCTGCTCGTCTTCGGCGCGCTCGTCGCGGCCGGGCTGCCCGCGGTGATCGGCGCGATCGCGGTGATGGGCTCGTTCCTGGCCCTGTTCCTCACCACGCAGGTCACCGACGTGAGCATCTTCGCCCTCAACCTCGTCACCGCCCTGGGCATCGGCCTGGGCATCGACTACGCGCTGTTCCTCGTGACCCGCTTCCGCGAGGAGCTCGCCTCGGGCCGCGAGCCGCACGACGCGGTGGTGCGCACGGTGGCGACCGCGGGGCGCACGGTGGTGTTCTCCGGCATCACGGTGGCCATCGCGCTCTCCGCCCTTCTCGTGTTCCCCCAGTTCTTCCTGCGCTCGTTCGCCTACGCCGGCATCGCCACGACGGCGCTCGCCGTGCTGGCGGCCGTGCTCGTACTGCCGGCCCTGCTCGCGGTGCTGGGCAGCCGGGTCAACCGGTTCCGGGTGCTGCGCTCCACGCCCCGCACCGCCGACCACGGGTTCTGGTACCGGCTCTCGCGCGTCGTGATGGCGCGGCCGTGGCCGATCCTCGTCGGCGGCGTCGCGCTCCTCGTGGCCCTCGGCCTGCCGTTCCTGCGCGTCACCTTCGGCCAGACCGACGACCGCGTGCTGCCGTCCTCGGCGCAGGCGGCGCAGGCGGGCCAGCTGCTGCGCGACAAGTTCGACTCGCGCGAGTCCGACCCGCTCACCGTCGTCGCGCCGTCGAGCACGGCACCGGCCGGTGTGGTGACCTCGTACGCCGAGCAGCTCTCGCGCGTCGCCGGGGTCACCCGGGTGGACGCCGCGACCGGCTCGTTCTCCAGCGGCGCCCAGGTCGCGCCCGCCGGCCCGGCGAGCACGCGCTTCACCGCGGCCGACGGCGCGGGCACGTGGCTGTCCGTCGTGGTCGACGTCGAGCCCTACTCCGACGCCGGCAAGCAGGTGGTGGCGGACCTGCGCGACGTGCCCTCACCCCTGGGCACGACGTACGTCGGCGGCTCCGCCGCGGTGTTCGCCGACTCGCAGGACGCCATGGGCGCCCGGCTGCCCTGGGCGCTCGGCATCATCGCCGTGGCGACGTTCCTGCTGCTGTTCCTGTTCACCGGCTCGGTGGTGCTGCCGCTCAAGGCCCTCGTGACCAACACGCTGAGCCTCTCGGCCGCGTTCGGCGCCATGGTGTGGATCTTCCAGGAGGGCCACCTGAGCCAGTGGCTCGGCGACTTCACCGTCACCGGGGAGCTCGACACCTCGATGCCGATCCTCATGTTCTGCATCGCGTTCGGGCTATCGATGGACTACGAGGTGTTCCTGCTCTCGCGGATCAAGGAGGAGTACGACCGCACCGGCGACAACACCGCGGCGGTCGCCCTCGGTCTCCAGCGCACCGGTCGGCTGGTGACCTCGGCCGCGGGCCTCATGGCCCTCGTGTTCATCGCCTTCGCGACCAGCGGCGTCACCATCATCAAGATGCTCGGCGTGGGCGTGGCCCTGGCCGTGCTGGTCGACGCCACGATCGTGCGCGGGCTGCTCGTGCCGGCGTTCATGCGCATCGCCGGCGACGCCAACTGGTGGGCCCCCGGGCCGCTGCGGCGCCTGCACGACCGCATCGGCATCCGCGAGTCGGACGACGATCCCGGCGTCTCCGACCCGCGCCCCGGAGCGCCCGTGGCCGTAGGCTGATCGGCATGACGACCGCAGCAGCTCGCCCTCGTCGCCGCGCCCGTCGCGGCCAGGGCGAGCTGCTGCGCGCCGAGATCCTCGTGGCGGCGCGCGAGCTGCTCGCCGAGGCCCAGGACGCCGACGCCGTCTCGGTGCGTGCCGTGGCCGACCGCGTCGGCGTCACCACGCCGTCGATCTACCTGCACTTCGCCGACAAGGGCGCCCTGCTCGACGCGGTGTGCGAGGACGTCTTCACCGAGCTCGACTCGCGCATGGAGCAGGCGGCCGCCACCACGGACGACCCGTTCGAGAGCCTGCGCCTGCGCGGGCTGGCCTACGTGCAGTTCGCGCTCGAGAACCCCGAGCAGTACCGGCTGGCCATGATGCGGATGCCCGGGCACGGCTCGGCGAGCACCGTCTTCTCCTACGACGACATCGTGGGCGGGCCCACGTACCACCACCTCACCGAGGCGGTCGGGCGCTGCATCGAGGTGGGGGTCTTCGCCCCCGGCACCGATCCGGGGCGGATCGCGACCACGCTGTGGGCGGCCGCGCACGGGGCGGTCTCGCTGTGCCTGGCCAAGCCCGGGCTCGCCGGGGAGGACGCCCTCGCCCTGTGCGAGTCGGTGATCCACAACGCCGGGCTCGGGGCGGCCCTGCACAGCTACGTGTGCGCCGCCCATCCCGAGGCCGACGACGTCGGCGCCGGGGAGAGCAGCGAGCAGATCGCCGCGCTGCTGCGCAGCATCGACCTCGGCTGATCCGGGAGGCCGTCGCCCGCGGGCGGCGGCGGGGGGCTCACTGGCCCGAGGCCGCGGCGTCCCCGTCGGTGTCGCGCTGGCCGGGGATCTCGCCGAGCAGGGCGCGGACCTCGGCGGCCCGGTAGCGGCGGTGCCCGCCCAGCGTGCGGATCGAGGTGAGCTTGCCGGCCTTCGCCCAGCGCGTGACCGTCTTGGGGTCCACCCGGAAGAGCGCCGCCACCTCGGCGGGCGTGAGGAGCTCGTCCGCCGCCTCGGGCACTCGACCAGTCATGCGCTCCCCCTCAGGACGTCCGGTGTCGGGACTGGACCGGGGCGCCGGGGTGTCCGGTTTGGTCCCTTTGGTCCGGCGGTGACTATCGCACGAGGGAGGCCGGTACGCGCGGTCCGTTCTCCATTCGTGACCGAGCGTCCGCTCCAGGGAGAGCGTCCCGCGGCTGCTCCCGCCGCCGCGGCTGACCTGCGCGGGGACGGCTCACTAGGGTGGCCCCGGCTGCGCGCCGGTCGCCCGACCGGGCCGCGGGGCAAGGCCGCCCGGCGGCCGGAGGGAGGCGCACGGTGTCGCTGCTCGTGGTCGGGGAGGCCCTCGTCGACCTCATCCTGGCCCCGGACGGCAGCACCCGCGCCGTGCCGGGCGGCGGGCCCTTCAACCTCGCGCGCGCGGCGGCGCGCCTCGGCGCGGCCACGGCGTTCGGCGGCGGCGTGTCCGACGACGCCTTCGGCCGGCGCATCGCCGCCCTGCTCGAGGCGGACGGCGTCGCCCTCCCGCTGCCGCCGCGGCGCGGGCTGCCCACCACGCTCGCCCTCGCCGAGCTCGACGCCGGCGGCGCGGCGACCTACCACTTCTACGTCGAGGGCACGTCGGCGGCCGCCGTCGAGGTCGGCGAGCTCGCGCTCGGCCCGGAGGTCACGGCCCTGGCGGTCGGCACGCTGGGCCTGGTCCTCGAGCCGGTGGCCACGGCGGTCGAGGCGCTCGTGGCCGCGGCGTCCGACGACGTCATCGTCATGGTCGACCCCAACTGCCGGCCGCAGATCATCCGCGACGAGGACGCCTACCGCGCGAGGCTGGCCCGCGTGCTGCGCCGGGCCGACGTCGTGAAGGTCAGCGGGGACGACCTGGCCTGGCTCGAGCCGGCGTCCGAGCCGCTCGACGCCGCGCGCGACCTCGTGGCCGCCGGCGCGCGCGTGGTGCTGTTCACCGACGGCGCCGACGCCGTGCGCGTCCTGCTGCCCGACGCCGAGGCCGTGGTGGCCGTGCCGCCGGTGCCGGTGGTCGACACGGTGGGCGCGGGCGACACCTTCGGCGGCGCGTTCCTCGCGTTCTGGACCACCGCCGGCCGCACCCGCGACGACCTCGCCGACCTCGACCTGGTGCGCGCCACCGTGGAGCGCGCCGTGGTGGCCGCCGGCATCACGTGCACGCGGCCCGGCGCCGACCCGCCGCACCTCGCCGACCTGCCGGTGTGACCGGCTCGCTCTGCTGACGGGCCCGGCGGCCCCGCGACCCGTCCGCAGGCCGGACGGCCTAGCCTGCACCCGTGGGCATCCCGGACGGCATCGCGGCGTACGAGCAGGTGGTCTTCGGCAACGACCCGGCGGCAGGGCTGCGCGCCATCGTGGCGGTGCACTCCACCGCCCTCGGGCCGGCGCTCGGCGGCACCCGGTTCGTCCCCTACCCGGACGAGGACGCCGCGCTCGCGGACGTGCTCGACCTCGCCCGGGCGATGACGTACAAGAACGCCCTGGCCGGGCTGCCCCACGGCGGCGGCAAGGCCGTGATCATCGGCGACCCGCACCGCGACAAGACCCCCGAGCTCGTCACCGCCTACGGCCGCCTCGTCGCCTCGCTGCACGGCGCCTACGTGACCGCCGCCGACGTCGGCACCTACGTGGCCGACATGGACCTCATCTCCACGGTCAACCCCTGGACCACCGGCCGGTCGCCCGCGCTGGGCGGCTGCGGCGACTCGGGCGACCTCACCGCGGTGGGCGTGCACCACGCGCTGCGGGCCGTGGCCGAGCACCTGTGGGGCACGCCGTCCCTGGCCGGACGGCGGGTCGGGATCACCGGCGCGGGCAAGGTCGGGGCGCGCCTGGCCGCGCACGTCGTGGCCGAGGGCGGACGGGTGCTGGTGGCCGACGTGAGCGCCGAGGCGCTCGAGCGGCTGCGGGCGAGCGTGCCGGAGGCCGAGATCGCCGCGGACGCGGACGCCGTCGTGGACGCCGAGCTCGACGTGTTCAGCCCGTGCGCGCTCGGCGGCGCGGTGACGGCCGAGGTGGCCGGGCGCCTCACCGCCCGGGCCGTGTGCGGCGCGGCCAACAACCAGCTCGCCGAGCACGGGCTGGTCGACGTCCTCGCCGGGCGCGGGGTGCTCTTCGCACCCGACTTCCTGGTCAACGCCGGCGGGGTGATCGCCGTGGCCGCCGAGTACGCCGGCGCCGGCCGCTACGACGACGACGCCGCCCGCGCACGGGCCCGGGCGATCGGCGACACCCTGCTCGACGTGCTGCGCCGGGCCGAGGCGTCCGGCCGGACCCCGCTGGCCGAGGCGGAGGCCCTGGCGGAGGAGCGGATCGCCGCGGCACCGCCGCGTCCGTCGTTCACCTCACCCGCCTGACCGGCCACGATCCCGGGCGACGCGCCGAGGGGTCCGCTCGCGGCGAACCCGGCCCGCGAGCGTCCGGGCTGGCGTTTATGATGACGGTCGAACCATCGACGGCACGCCCTCGGTGGCTGTCATATCGGTCGATTCCGGGGTCGGGAGGCCCCAGAGGGGGTCAGCCATGGGGCGTGGCCGGGCCAAGGCCAAGCAGACCAAGGTCGCGCGGGAGCTCAAGTACGGGACGGTCAACACCGACCTCGGTGCCCTCCAGGCCGAGCTGTCCGGGCACCGCGACGACCTGCCGTCGACCCCCGCCCAGGTCGTCGACGACGAGGACGACGACGACCTGTACTCGAAGTACCTCGAGGACGACGACGAGGACTGACCTCCCCACTACCGTCACGGGCGCTCACCTGCGGGTGGGCGCCCGTCGTCGTGCCGGTGGGCGCCGGCGTCAGGCGAGCAGCGCGAGGTCGCGCCGGATGTAGCGCAGGTGGGCCCACTCCTCCTCGAGGATGACCCGGACGCAGTCGCCGACCGTGGGGTGCCAGTCGCCGCCCCAGGGGTCGTCGCGCTCCTCGGCGAGCAGCTCCGGGGTCGCCGTGGCCAGGAAGTCGGTCACCTGCCCCTGGCGCTCGGCCCGCACGGCCAGCACCTCGTCGTAGGCGGGGGGCTCGGCCCGGAAGATCGAGGTGTCGAACCCCATCTCGGCGGCGCCGCTGAAGATCTGCCCGATCTCGTGGAAGGGCTGCGGGTCGCGCCGGATCGCCCGGCCCAGCCAGGTGTCGGTCGCGAGCACCAGGTGCCTCAGCGTCTGGGCCAGCGACCACTCGTCCGGCACGTGGGCGTCGACCAGGGCGGCCGGGGTGGAGTCCACGGTCTCCTGCCACGCGGCCTGCACCGCGACCCAGCCCTCGCGCAGCCCCTCGGGGGTCTGCGCCTTCTGCAGCTCGCGACCCGGGAAGCGCCGGTTGAGCTCGGCGTCCACCAGCGGCACGACGTCGACGCCGTTGACGAGGACCTTGCCGAAGAACAGGTCGTGGCTGTCGATGTCCAGCCCGTCGACGTCGACGCTGCGCATGGTGACGCCGCTGACGTCGGAGAAGCGCACGGTGGCGCCCTTGAAGCTCGTCCGCACGAACGTGCCGCCCTCGAAGTCCTGGGGCCCGGAGAAGGTCGTCATGCCCGCATCCTGGCAGCCGCCCCCGACGCTCTCCCCGGACGTGCGCGCGGGAGCGGACACCGAGGCACCCTCCTCGCCGAGTGCGCGGGTCAGGTGCCGCGAGTCCGTCGCGTCTCGTCAGCCCGGGGGCACGGGGCGAGGTCAGCCCCCAGGGCGCCAGTCCGAACGCAGCAGTCCCGCCACCCATTCGTCGTGGCGCGTCCCGTCGGAGACCCGGAACGCACGCCGACGGCGCAGGCCCTCCCTGCTGAAGCCGACAGCCTCGGCGACGCTCCAGGAGTGGTCGTTGCCCACGGACGCCGACCAGTCGATGCGTTCGAGGCCGAGGTCGGTGAAGACCCAGTCGATCATCAGCGTGAGCGCCCGGCGCATCGCACCTCGGCCGCGGGCGGCCGGGGTGAGCCAGTAGCCGATCTCTCCGCACCGGGTCCTCGGCTCGGGAAGACGCAGCCCCACCTCCCCCAGGAACTCGTCGGTGACCTCGTCGGCCACCGCCAGCCAGAACTCGGACCCGTCGGCCCACCCCCTCGGCACCACCTCGCGGATCCAGTCCAGCGACTCCTGATGCTCATAGGGGTGGGGCACGGACACCAGCCACTGCGCCGTCCGCCAGTCCGACAGGCACGCGGTCATCGGCTCGGCATCGACTTCCACCTCCGGCCGCAGCGCCACGACGCCGTCCGACAGGCGGGGAGGGATGCGGCCCGGTCTCGTGACCGTCGCATCGTCCGGGTGCGACAAGGCCCACCCCTCCCACGGAACCGGTGCTGCCCCCGGCGCACAGCATGCCCAAGACGGGACGTCCGGCAACGAGTCTTGCCGAACTGGCGGGCGCCCTGCGAGCGGGAGAGGGGTGCCGCACCAGGAGCCCGGTGCCGCGTGACGCGGCGGGGGGCTCAGCCGATGCAGCGGCCGCCGAGGGCGGCGAAGGTGGTGGCGCAGTCGGGGAGGGGCGCGCCGGTGCGTGCGGCCGTGACGACGTCGGCGATGGCCGCCTCCACGATCGGCGGGTTGTCGTCCTGGATGAGGTGGCCGGCGCCCTTCACCACGACGTGCACCGAGTCGGTCGAGAGCGCGGCCAGCGAGTCCTGCAGCGGGTACCACTGGTCGCGGTAGGTGCCGGTGGCGTCCTGCGTCAGCACCACCAGCGGCGTGGAGCCGAAGGTGCCGGAGGCGTCGAGCTCGCGGATCGACGCGGGGACGTCGACGGAGTTGCCGCCCTCCCACCAGTGCACGTCCGCGAAGTACGGCGAGCGCAGCTCGCCCACGGTGGAGGCGTCCACCATCACCACACCGCGCACGTCCGACCTCTGCTGGGAGACGAACAGCCGCGCCACCATGCCGCCGTAGGAGTGGCCCACCACCACGAACGGCGGCTCCAGCCCCGCCTTGCGCAGCAGCACGCCGAGCTCGGTGGCCACCCGCCCGATCGTCGGCGTGGCCGAGGGCCGGCGCGCCTCGCTGGTGCCCAGGCCGGGCCGGTCGTAGGAGCACACCCGTGCGCCGCTCTGCTCCGCCGACGCCGACGCGACCCGTCGCCACAGGGAGCCCGGGGCGGTGAGCCCTGGGATCACGACGACGGTGGGCGAGCCCGTGCCGAAGCAGTACAGCGCCGTGCTGCGCCCGTCGACGGTGTAGAGGTGCACGCTGCCGTCGCCGGGCGGCCCGGGCGAGGTGGCCGAGGCGGTGGGGGACGGGGTGGACGGCGGCGCGGACGAGGCCGGTGCGGACGACGCCGGAGGGGAGCTCGACGCCGGGGGCGCCGGAGCCGACGACGTCGTACCGGTGGACACCGTCGCGGACGGCGAGCCCGCGCTGCACCCGGTCGCGACGAGCGCGAGCGCGACGACGGCCAGCCCTGCGATCGCGCGCCGCACCGGCTCAGCGGTCATGGGATCCGACGAGGCTCACCGCGCCACCGGCGCCGCCCTTGGCGGGGGCGTCCCCGGCCTCGCCCTGACGGGCGCGCGCCTCGCCGAGGACCCAGGCGTCGACCCCGCGCGCGGCCAGTCGCGCCAGGGCGGCGTCGACCGAGGCCGGGTCCACCAGCGCCACCATGCCGACGCCCATGTTGAAGGTCTTCTCGAGCTCCGGCAGGGCCACGCGGCCGACGTCGCCGACGAGGGAGAAGACCGGGTGCGGGGTCCACGTCGAGCGGTCGACCACCACGTGCACGTCAGGCGGGAGCACGCGGGCGAGGTTCGCCGCGAGGCCGCCCCCGGTGACGTGGCTGACGGCGTGCACCTCGATGTCGGCGGCGCGGGCGAGGTCGAGCACGTCGAGGGCGTAGATCCGGGTGGGCTCGAGCATCTCCTCGCCCAGCGTGCGGCCAAGCTCGGGAACGTGCGCATCGAGCCGCAGCCCCCCGGTGGTGAGCAGCACGTGCCGGGCCAGGGAGTAGCCGTTGGAGTGCAGGCCGCTGGCGCGCATGGCGATCGCGACGTCGCCCACGCGGACGCGGTCCGGGCCGAGCAGGTCCGCGGCGTCCACCACGCCGGTGCCGGCGCCGGCGACGTCGTACTCGTCCGGGGCGAGCAGCCCGGGGTGCTCGGCGGTCTCGCCGCCCACGAGGGCGCAGCCCGCCTGGCGGCACCCCTCGGCGATGCCGGACACGATGGCCGCGATCCGCTCGGGCACCACCTTGCCGGTGGCGATGTAGTCGGTCATGAACAGCGGCTCGGCACCGCACACGACGAGGTCGTCGACCACCATCGCCACGAGGTCGATCCCGATGGTGTCGTGCTTGTCGAGGCGCTGCGCGATGACGACCTTCGTGCCGACGCCGTCGGTCGAGGTCGCGAGCAGCGGCCGCTCGAACCGGGCGATCACCGAGACGTCGAAGAGGCCGGCGAAGCCGCCGAGGTCGCCCACGACCTCGGGCCGCGTCGCGCGCGCGATGGACGCCTTCATCAGCGCGACCGCGTGCTCCCCGGCCTCGACGTCGACGCCTGCGGCCGCATAGGAGGCGGGCGCGGAGGGACCTCGGCGCACGACGTCGCCGGTGACGGGCTCGCTCACGGGCGGGTCAGCGCGTCCGCGGCGCCGCCGCCCCCGATGAGGGTGGGCAGGCCCTCGACGTCGACGACCGTCTCGCGCGCCTCGCCCGCGAGCACGCGGCTCTCGAGGCCCTCGAGGCCCTCGAGCAGGTGCTTGCCGAGCAGCTCGGGCTCGGGCAGCTCGACCGGGTAGACGCCGTCGAAGCAGGCGCGGCACAGCCGGTCCATCGCGACGTCGGTGGACGCGACGAGCCCGTCGAGGGAGACGTAGCCGAGGGAGTCGGCGCCGATCGACGTGCGGATCTCCTCGACGCCGAGCCCGTTCGCGATCAGCTCGGCCCGGGTCGCGAAGTCGATGCCGTAGAAGCACGGCCACTTCACCGGCGGGCTCGAGATGCGCACGTGGACCTCGCGGGCGCCGGCCTCGCGCAGCATCCGCACGATGGCGCGCTGGGTGTTGCCGCGCACGATGGAGTCGTCGACGACGACGAGTCGCTTACCGGCGACGATCTCGCGCAGCGGGTTGAGCTTGAGCCGGATGCCCAGCTGCCGGATGGTCTGCGACGGCTGGATGAACGTGCGGCCGACGTAGGCGTTCTTGACCAGCCCCTGGGCGAAGGGGATGCCGGACTCCTGCGCGTAGCCGACCGCAGCGGGCGTGCCGCTCTCCGGCACCGGGATCACGATGTCGGCGTCGACGGGGAACTCGCGGGCGAGCTGGCGGCCCACCTGCACGCGGACGGCGTGGATGCTCTTGCCGGAGATCGTGGTGTCCGGCCGGGCGAGGTAGACGAACTCGAACAGGCAGCCCTTGGGGTCGGCCTCGGCGAAGCGCTGCGAGCGCAGCCCCTGCTCGTCGATGGCGACGAGCTCGCCCGGCTCGATCTCGCGGACGAACGACGCACCGACGATGTCGAGGGCCGCGGTCTCGCTGGCCACGACCCAGCCGCGCTCGAGCCGGCCGAGGGTGAGCGGGCGGATCCCCTGCGGGTCGCGCGCGGCGTAGAGGGTGGTGTCGTCCATGAACACCAGCGAGAACGCGCCCTTGAGCAGGGGCAGCTCGACCATCGCCGCGGCCTCGAGCGAGAGGTCCGGGTGCGAGGCGAGCAGCGCGGTGAGCAGGTCGGTGTCGCTGGTGCTCGAGCGCATGTCGCCCAGCGGCAGCTCGCCCGACGCCTCGGCCCGCTCGCGCACCCGGCGCAGCAGCTCGTGGGTGTTGGTGAGGTTGCCGTTGTGGCCGAGGGCGAGGTGGCCGGTGGCCGTGGCCCGGAAGGTGGGCTGGGCGTTCTCCCACACGCTCGCGCCGGTGGTCGAGTAGCGCGCGTGCCCGATCGCGATGTGGCCGTGGAGGCTCTCGAGCGACGCCTCGTTGAACACCTGCGAGACCAGGCCCATGTCCTTGTAGACCACGGTGTGGGTGCCGTCGCTCACGGCGATGCCGGCCGACTCCTGCCCGCGGTGCTGGAGGGCGTAGAGGCCGAAGTAGGTGAGCTTCGAGACCTCCTCGCCCGGCGCCCAGACACCGAAGACCCCGCAGGCGTCCTGCGGGCCCTTCTCGCCGGGGATGAGGTCGTGGCCGAGCTGTCCGTCGCCGCGAAGCACGGGAGCAGTCTACGTGCCGCGGGGCCCCCCGTCGGCCGCCCGCGCGGGCCGTTCGCCCACCGGGCGCCGGGACCCGTCGGTCAAGCCCCCGCGCCCTCCGCGGCGAGCTCGTCGAGGGCCACCACGACGTGCGGCCACGCCCGGGAGACGGGGTCGATCAGCGCGAAGTGTCCGGTCTCCGGGAGCAGCTGCACCCGGGTCCCGGGGTGGGCGGCGGCGTACGACTCGGACTGCGCCGGCGGCACCACCAGGTCGTCGGCCCCGTGCAGGATCCGCACCGGGGCGGCGCTCGCGGCGAGGCGGCACGGGTCGAGGTCGGCGCGGGCGCCGGCGTCGCGCCCGAGGAAGTCGCGCACCGCACCGGAGCCGAGGCGGGCGGCGTCGGCGGCCGCGAGGTCGGCCACGGGCGCCAGGGCGAGGGTGCCGGCCAGCCCGGCCGCCGGGGCCGACGCCGCGGCCCACAGCGCCAGGTGCCCGCCCGCCGAGTGGCCGACGACGAGCACCCGTCCGTCGTGGTGGCCGCGCAGGTCGACCGGCAGCACCCGCAGCGCGGCGCGCACGTCCTGGCAGGTGCTGTCCGGGTCGCCGGGCACGCGCCGGTACTCCGGGGCCGCCACGGTCCAGCCGGCCGCAGCGAGCGCCTCGGTCATCGGCCGCAGGTGCAGCCGGTCGTAGGTGGGTCGCCAGAAGCCGCCGTGGAGCACGACCACCAGCGGCCGGTCCACGGCGCCGAGCCGGACGTCGGCGACGTCGTGCGGCGCCGGGCCCCAGTGGGTGACGGCGTCCGGCTCGGCGGACGCCCGCTCGAGCACCGAGTCGTCGTCCTGCTCCACGGACCGCATCCTGTCGGACAGCGCGTGGCCGTCGCCCGCGGTTCCGCGAGACCCGCGCGCGCGGGCCGGCCGGCTCAGGGCTCGGCGCCGGCCTGGGGCACGCGCCCAGGCCCGTCGGACATCCGCATCGCGAGGTAGACCGGCAGGATGAACGCCACGAGCACCGCGGCCGCGACGGCGTTGATGATCGGGCCCTGGTTCGGCCGGAACAGGTTGTTGAAGATCCACTGCGGGAGGGTCTCGACGCCCGGGCCCGAGGTGAACGTCGTCACCACGATCTCGTCGAACGAGAGCGCGAACGCCAGCAGGGCGCCGGCCACCAGCGCCGAGCGCACGGCCGGGAAGGTGACGTCGCGGAAGGTCTGGAACGGCCCGGCGCCGAGGTCCATCGCGGCCTCCTCGAGCGAGGTGCCGGTGCGCCGCAGCCGCGCGAGCACGTTGTTGAACACCACCACGATGCAGAACGTCGCGTGGCCGAGGATCACGGTGAACAGGCCGAGGCTGATCCCGAGGGGCCCGAGCACGGTGCTGAACGACGAGTTCAGCGCGATGCCGGTGACGATGCCGGGCAGGGCGATCGGCAGGATCACCACGAAGCTGATCGGCTCCCGGCCGAAGAACCGGTAGCGCGCGACCGCGAAGGCCACCATCGAGCCGAGCAGGATGGCGATGAGCGTGGCGCCGGTAGCCGCCTTGAGGCTGGTGAGCAGCGCCGCGCGCACCCCGTCGTTGGTGGCGGCCTTCTGCCACCACTCCAGCGTCCACGACGTCGGCGGCCACGAGAACACCTTCGAGGCGTTGAAGGAGTTGACCAGCACCACGACGAGCGGGAAGTAGATGAAGACCAGCACGCCCGCGGACAGCAGTCCGAGGATCCAGCGGGCCCGGCGCGAGAGGGTCATGGCGTCCTCACAGGTTCTCGAGCGCGCCGGTGCGCCGCACGGCGAGCAGGTAGAGGACGATCACGGTGATGGGGAAGAGCGCGGCCGCGGCCGCGAGCGGGAGGTTGTTCGCCACTCCCACGTTGTCGTAGATGATGTTGGCCCACATCTGCGTGGTGCCGCCGACGATCTTGACCATGATGTAGTCGCCGAGGGTCAGCGAGAACGTGAAGATCGAGCCGGCGATCAGCGAGGGCACGAGCAGCGGCAGCACGACCGAGCGGAACGTGCGCGAGGCCGCCGCGCCGAGGTCGGCCGAGGCCTCCAGCAGCGAGTCCGGGATCCGCTCGAGGCCGGCGTACACCGGCAGCACCATGTAGGGCAGCCACAGGTAGGCGAGCGAGAACACGACCGCGGCGAGCCCGAGGCCCGGGCCCTTGAGCCCGAGCGGCGCGAGCATCCAGTCGATGACGCCGTTGTTGATGAACATGGTCTGCATCGCGTAGCCCTTGACCAGGTACCCCGCCCACAGCGGCATGGTGACCGCGATGACGAGGGCGTAGCGCAGGCGCCGGCTGCGCACCACCTTGGCGGCGACGAACGCGAGCGGCACGGCGAGCACCATGTCGATGAGCGTCACGGCCAGCGCGATGCCGACCGTGCGCAGCGCGACCACCCAGTAGACCTGGCCGCGGAAGAGCGTCTGGAAGTTCTTGAGGGTGGGCTCCCGCACCAGTGCGCCGGTGAACGAGTCGGTCGACCAGAACGCCGCGACGACCATGATGGCCAGCGACCCGAGGTAGAGCACGACCAGCCAGAACAGCGGCGCCGACAGCAGCGCGGCGAGACGCACGCGCGGATGGCGGTAGAGGAACCCCGAGACCGCCCGCGACGAGCCCTGGGGGCTCGCCGCGGGCGGCGTGGCGGTGCTGACCGACATCAGCCCTTGATCTCGGTCCACGCCTGTGTCCAGGCGGCGTAGTCCTTGCAGATGTCACCGCGTCCGTCGAGGCAGTTCGACGTCGGCGTCGTCCAGTACGAGATGGAGTTCGCGTAGGACGCGTCGAGCGCGTGGTAGCCGTCGCAGAAGGTCTTGTCCGACGTCTGGTCGCACGCGAGCGTCTGCGCGGGGGCCTCGCCGAACCACTCCGCCACCTGGGCGTTCACGGACGGCGAGATGATGTAGTCCATCCACTTGTACATGCAGTTCGGGTGCGCGGCCTTGCTGGCGATCATCCAGGTGTCCGACCACCCGGTCGCGCCCTCGCTGGGGACGATCGAGTCGACCTTCACCTTGCCCTCGCTGTTGATGAGGTTGGCGTTGATCTGCCACGCGGTGCCGATCACCGACTCCTGCGAGCTGAACGAGTTCACCTCGTCGGTGTAGGCGGCCCAGTACTTGCTGATCATCGGGCGCTGCGCCTTGAGCAGGTCGACCGCGGCCTGGAACTGCGTGTCGTCGAGCGCGTAGGGGTTCGTGATCCCGAGGTCGGGCTTGGTCTTCATCAGGTAGAGCGCGGCGTCCGCGATGTAGATCGGGGAGTCGTACGCCGTGATCTTGCCCTTGTACGGCGAGTTCGGGTCGAACACGGCGCTCCACGACGTGGGGGCGGGCGTGACGGCCTTGGTGTTGTACGCCAGCACGTTGGCGCCCCAGCCGTGCGGGATGCCGTACGCGACGCCGTTCACGGAGTTCCACGGCTGGAGCTTGAGGAAGTCCGACACGGTCTTGTAGTTGGGCACGAGGTCGGTGTTCACCGGCGCGACGTCGCCGCCGTAGATGAGCCGCAGCGTCGCGTCGCCGGAGGCGGACACGCCGTCATAGGCCCCGGAGTGCATGAGCGTCACCATCTCGTCGGACGTATTGCCGATCTTGACGTTGACCTTGCAGCCGGTCTGCTGCTCGAAGGGGTGGACCCAGTCGACCGTCTTGTCGGTCGAGCCGTCCTCCGCGTACCCCGCCCACGCGATGATGTTGAGCTCGCCCTCGCCGGCGCCGACCGAGGTCGCCGCCGTCCCGGCCGGCGGCGCGGGACGCTCGGTGCCGCCCGTGGCGGAGCCCGAGTCAGTGGGGCTGGTGCTGGAGCCGCAGGCGGCGGCCAGCAGGACGACGGCGAAGCCGGAGGCGGCCGTCTGGAGCAAGCGCCTGGTGTGCACCTGCTACCTCCTTCTTCCTGTTGCCCCGGCGACGTGCCGGGGGGCGTGGGGGCGTCCGTCAGTGGACGCGGTACTCGTGCTCGCGACGCCAGGCCAGGCGCACCCGCCGGCCGCGCATCGCGGCGACGTCGGAGGACGACGTCGCGGAGTTCTGCTGGAGGGCCACGAGGGTGCCGCCGGCGTCGAGGTCGACGACGAAGCGCGTGGCGTCGCCGACGTAGACCACCTCGGCCACCGTGCCGTCGGCGCCGTGGCCGCCGTCGCCGATCACGGTGTCGGTGTCGACGACGCGGATCTTCTCCGGGCGCACGCTGAACACGCCCTCGTTGCCGAGCACCTTGAGGGCCGCCTCGCCGCGCAGGAGGTTGGAGGTGCCGACGAAGCCGGCGACGAACTCGGTGGCCGGCCGCTCGTACACCTCGGCCGGCGCGCCGATCTGCTCGATGCGCCCGGCGCTGAAGACCGCGATGCGGTCGCTCATCGTCAGCGCCTCCTCCTGGTCGTGCGTGACGAACACGAAGGTGATGCCGACGTCGCGCTGGATCCCCTTGAGCTCCACCTGCATCTGCTCGCGCAGCTTGAGGTCGAGGGCGCCGAGCGGCTCGTCGAGCAGCAGCACCTGGGGCCGGTTGACCAGCGCGCGGGCCAGGGCGACGCGCTGGCGCTGGCCGCCGGACATCTCGGAGGGCTTGCGCGGACCGAAGCCCTCGAGCCGCACCGAGGCCAGGGCCTCCTGGGCGCGGCGGCGACGCTCGTCGCGGCCGACCCCGGCCACCTTGAGGCCGTACTCGACGTTCTCCGCGACGGTGAGGTGCGGGAAGAGCGCGTAGTCCTGGAAGACGGTGTTCACGTCGCGCTGGAACGGCGGCCGGCGGGTGACGTCGACCCCGCCGAGCTCGATGGAGCCGGCGGTGGGCAGCTCGAAGCCGGCGATCATCCGCAGGACCGTCGTCTTGCCCGAGCCGGACGGGCCGAGCAGCGTGAGGAACTCGCCGGTGCGGATGTCGAGGTCGACGTCGTCGACCGCCACCACCGACCCGAAGGTCTTGCGCAGGCCGCGCAGGCGGATGGCGGGGGTGACCCCGGAGTCGGGGGTCGGCGTCGCTGGGCTCATGCGGGGGTCCTCGGGGTCTGCGTCCAGGCTCCGGCGGGCTGGTCGAGCGGCGTCGCGCCGGCGATGGGGACGCCGACGTGATGCGGCACCCTAGCCGGACGGATCGCGGTGAGGCCACGGCGGGGCACTGATTTCGTCGCGATCGTGACCGAACCGTGCGAATTCGGCAGCGAGTCAGGCCTGTGACGACGGGTTCCGGAGGTCGGCCCGGTGCCGGGATGCGGCTGAGCGGGGCTCGCGGGGCCGCAGGTCGAGCTCGGCCCGGCGCACCCCGACCTCGCCCGGGGCGGAGATGCCGAGGCGCACCACCCCGCCGCGGGTGTCGATCACGGTGACGACGATGCGCTCGTCGAGCACGACGCTCTGGCCGGCCGAGCGGGCGAGCACGAGCATGGAGGTCCTCCTGCGGGCACCCCCACGCCAGCCAGTGTCCGCACGGAACAGCGACGAGTCCCGCCAGAGTCACCCACCCGGCCCGATGTCACTGGTGAAAGGGTCGCTTCCCGGGCCGGGTGGCAACCGTTTCACCAGTGACATCGGCGTCAGCCGGGGAGGGGGAGGTAGGCGGAGAGGTCGCTGCGCTCGCCGCTGGCGCGGACCCGGCCGTCGGCGACGGCGTCGGCCCAGGCCAGGCGGCCGGTCGCGAGCCCCAGCCACGTGCGGGGGTCGCACTCCACGACGGCCGGCGGCGTGCCGCGGCGGTGGGTCGACCCGGGTACCGCCTGCACGGCGGCGTAGGGCGGCACGCGCACCTCGACCGACCGGCCCGGTGCGCGGGCGACGAGCTCGGCCAGGGTCTGCTTGACCGCGGCCTTCACCGCGGCGCGGTCCGGGGCGCCGCCGGCGTCCCACAGGTCGAGCACCTCCGCGACGACGTCGGTCATGCGCCGCTCCGGCCGGTCGCCACGTCACTGGTGAAACGGTCGTCTCCGGGCCTGGGAAGCGACCGTTTCACCAGTGACATCGGTGGCAGGGGGAGGCGGCTGCTCATCGGACGGCCGCGGTGCCCCAGGCGGGGAGGTCCGCCGCGAAGGCCAGCACGGTGTCCAGCACGCGGTCCCAGCCGGCGTCGAGCATGACGTCGTGGCCCATCCCCGGGAACCACACGGGCTCCACGCCGTAGGACTCCGCGGTGCGCTCGACGTCGGCCGGACGCACCAGGCGGTCGCCGGGGGTGCCGATCACCAGCACCGGGCAGCGCACCGGCCCCACCCGCCGGCGCAGCAGCAGCTCCCACTGCACGAGCGGCGACTCGGTGCCGGTGCGGTCGGAGTACGCCCGCGCGGTGGCCGGGTCGAGGCCCTCGAAGAGGATGTCCGGCTCCATCGACAGCGTGCGGCCCACGAGCGCGCGGCCGAGGTCCGCCGGGCGGTCGCGCGCGATCGCGACCAGGTCGCCCATGGCCGAGTGCAGGGGCGCGGGGGTGAGCAGCACGAGGCCGCGCAGCGGGTAGCGGTCCGCGACCAGCTGGGCGATCAGCGCGCCCATCGAGTGGCCGATCAGCACCGGCGGCTCGGGCAGCTCGGTGATCGTCTGCATCACGTCGTGGACGTAGTCGCGCATGAGCGTGCGCCGCAGGTGCCGGGCGCCACCGGAGCCGGCGTGCCCTCGCAGGCTCAGCGCGTACGCCGGCCAGCCCGCGCGGGCGGCCGCCGGAACCCAGTTCTCGCCGAAGCACCAGGCGCCGTGGGCGATGCCGTGGACCATGAGCAGCGGCGGCCGGTCGGTGGGCGGGTCCGGCAGCGCCGAGAGCACCTCGCGATGCGCCACCGGCCGGGGCGGGAAGGCCCAGTCCCACGGGCGCATCGCGAGCGTCTTGCGCCGCACCGGGTTCGCGGTCATGCCGGGGCCTCCAGCTCGCGGATGGCGTCCTGGAGCGCACGCAGGTAGTCCTGGTGCGCCACCTCGTAGTAGTGCCGGGTCGAGTCCTTGTACTGCGCCCCCGCGGAGTAGCGGCGGCCCGCCTCGGCGCCGGCCCTCGACAGGAACGCGCGCGCGGTGGACGGGTGCCGTCGCAGCGCCTCGGCGACCCGGGCGGCGAGCACGCCCTGCCAGTGCGCGAGCGTCCACTGCCCGGAGTCGGGCTGGATCAGGCCGGTGACCACGAGGTTGTCGAAGCGCGGCGTGAACATCTGGAGGAACAGCTGCGGGTGGTCGTCGTCCCAGTTGAGCCACTCGTGCTGGAGGAACGGCACGCTCACGAGGTAGCCCGTGCAGAGCACCACGAGGTCGACGTCGGCGCGCGAGCCGTCGGTGAACACCGCGCCGTCGGCGTCGAACCGCTCGACGTCGTCGACGGGGGTGATGTCGCCGTGGCTGACGTAGTAGACGAGCTGCTGGTTGACGATCGGGTGGGTCTCGAAGAACTTGTGGTCCGGCTTCTTGAGCCCGAAGCTCGTGAGGTCGCCGACGGCGAAGCGCAGCGACGCCGAGAACAGCACGCGGCGCACGGCGAGCGGCACGCGCAGCGCGAGCAGGCCGTCGGCCACCTGGTCGCTCGGGCGGCCGGTGAGGTACTTGGGGTTGTAGTAGTAGCCGCGCCGCGTGCTGTGCCAGGTGTGCGTCGCGTTCTGCGCGGCCTCCACCGCGACGTCGCAGCCGGTGTTGCCGGCGCCCACCACGAGCACCCGGCGTCCGCGCAGCACGTCGGCGTCCTTGTAGTCGGCCGAGTGGATCACCTTGCCGCGGAAGTCCTCGATCCCCGGGTAGGCCGGCCGCTTGGGCGACCAGTTGTGGCCGTTGGCGACGACGAGCCCGGCGTAGCGGTAGGTGGTCTCGACGCCGGTCCCCCGGTCGCGCGCGGTGACGTCCCATGCGCGGCCGTCATCGACGGGGACGGCGTCCACGACGTCGGAGGAGAACCGGATGCGCGCGCGCAGGCCGAAGTGGTCGGCGTAGCGGCGGAAGTACTCCTTCACCTGGCGATGGCTCGGGTAGTCCGGGTACGAGTCGGGCATCGGGAAGTCGGGGTACTGCGTGAACGGCTTGCTGGAGATGAGGTGTGTCGACTCGTAGACGCGGGAGTTGTCGGCGCCGAAGTTCCAGTTGCCGCCCACGTCGCTCTCGCGCTCGAAGCCGTCGGCCTCGATGCCGTTCTGGAGCAGCGCCTTCAGCGCGGCCAGGCCGTGGGGGCCGGCCCCCACCACTGCCCACGCGTCGCCGCGGTCGACGAGCGCCGGTGCGCTCGAGGGTCCGTCGGCCGATTGGCTCGCCGCCGGCGGCTCCTTCGGCGCGGACCGCCGACGGCGCGGCGCCGCCGGCTCGGTCGAGGGCGCGGAGGCCGCACGGGTGCGCCGGCTGCCGCCGCCGTCGGGCGAGGCGGCTGCCTTGCGGGACCGGGAGGTCGCCCCGGCTGCGGCACCGCGAGCGGGCCGGGCCGGGGCGTCGGACGGCGGCTGCTCGGCGCGGGGGGCCGCGGCCTTCGCGGGGCGTGACCGCCGCGCGGTGCCGTCGCCGGAACCTGTGCCGGGGTCGGGCGGCGCAGCCTTCGTGCGCGGACGCCGGGGACGTGGCGCGTCCGGTGCGGGCTGGTCGGCGGGGTCGCTCGGGCCGTCGGACATGGCCCTCATTGTGGCGAGGCCGGCGCCGTCATGCCGGTGATGGGGTGAACCCGCCCGTGTGGTTGCGCCCGTGACGAACGCGGGAGGCCGGTCCGCACGTGCTGGGGCATCATGGCCGCGTGCCGGCCGACGACCTCGACGCGCTCGCCCGCCTCGTCGCGGGCGGCGGGGTGGCCGTGCTCACCGGCGCCGGGATCTCCACGGAGTCCGGCATCCCGGACTACCGCGGCCCCAGCGGGGCGGCGCAGCGGCGGCACGCGCCGATGACGGGCCAGGCCTTCCGCGACGACGCCGCCGCGCGGCGCCGCTACTGGGCGCGCGGGCTGCTCGGGTGGCGGCTGCTGACCACGGCGCGGCCGAACACCGGCCACGAGGTCGTGGCCCGGCTCGAGCGACGCGGCCTGGTCACCGGTGTGGTCACCCAGAACGTCGACGGGCTGCACCAGGCGGCCGGCAGCGTCAACGTCGTCGACCTCCACGGCCGCCTCGACCGCGTCGTGTGCCTGGCGTGCCGGGCCACGCTCCCCCGCGACGCCGTCCAGGCCCGGCTCGCGGCGGCCAACGCCGACTGGTCCGCCCACGTGAGCGCCGTCAACCCGGACGGCGACGTCGACATCCCGGAGGAGTCGCTCTCCTCGTTCACCGTGGTCGACTGCGAGCGCTGCGGCGGCATCCTCAAGCCCGACGTCGTCTACTTCGGCGACAACGTCCCGCCCGAGCGGGTGGAGGCGGCGTACCGCCTCGTCGAGGAGGCCTCGGCGCTGCTCGTGCTCGGCAGCTCGTTGCACGTGTTCTCGGGCCGCCGCTTCGTGCTCCGGGCGGCTCAGCAGGGCATCCCCGTCGCGATCGTCAACGACGGCGCCACCCGCGGCGACGAGCACGCGGCGCTCAAGCTCGAGGCACCCCTCGGCGAGACGCTCGCCCGCATCGAGTCCCTCCTCCCCGCCGTCGCCTGATCGGCCGTCTCGCCTCCCCGGCCCCGGCGGGGCACGGCAGTTGGGCCGGGTACCAGCGGCAGCGGTACGCATGCGGGTTCTGTCACCGACGTCGGGCAACGCGTCGGGCGGAACCTGACGAGCGGGGCCCGCCCACCGCTCGACGACCTGGCCGACAGCGCCATCGCTCCAGGAGCAGGCGTCTCGGCAGCAGGCGTGGGGAGGCGGACCTCCCGTCGCGTGCGTGCCCGCACCTTGTGTGATCGCGCAGCCCCGTCGGATCAGAACGAGGGGAGGTCCGGTGGGCCGGCGTCGTGGTCGTCCTCGGTGTCGCCCACGACGCGCTCGTCCGACCGAGCGCAGGGTGGTGCCTCACCCGCTGACGTAGCGGGTGGTCCACTGGGTGGTGCTGGTCGATCCGGTGGTGCGAGCACCGGCTGGGCCGGGATCCGGATGCGTTGCCGCCATCGGGTGACCCACGTGCCCGATCCGTCGGCGGCACTGTCCTCGATGGTGGCGTGCCCGGCGGTCTTCACCTGGTGGCAGCGCGAGCACAGCCCACCGCAGTTGGCCGTGTCGCTCGCGCCCTCGGGGAACGGGAGCGCGTGGTCCATCTCCTGCGCGCGTCGGGTGCAGCCGGGACGCCGGCAGATGGGGTCGCGGTGGAGCACGTGCTCGCGCAGGGCGGCGGGCAGGTACTGGCGGGTGCCGTAGTCCAGCAGGTGCCCGTCGACCGGGTCCACGACCAGCCGGCGCCAGGACTCCGCGACGCCGGCTACCTCACGGGCGATCTGCGCCGGGATCGGGGTGCCGTTCAGGAGAGCCAGTCCGTCGCGCTCTCCGCGGAGGGTGTCGAGGTCCATCACGACGTGCAGCTCGGTCTGCGTGCGCGAGGCGTCGTACACCAGCTGGCCCTCCTCGCCGCGGGTCCCGAGCACGAGAGCCGCCAGCGCATCGGCGCGGCAGGCTCCTGAGGCTGCGTCTTGATTGCCGGCTCGCAGGGCGTCGGCTCCACCGCGCTGCGCGCGCAGCGCCTTGCCCGCGGCCTGGATCGCGTCGAACACCGCGTCGATCACCGGCGCCTGGTGGGTGACCCCCAGGAACGCCATGCCGTCGCCGATCGGCTGCCGGTACACATCCCGAGTCGCCGCGGCCTTGTGGGAGCGGACGGTCGCGTCGGGGTCGTGGCGCGCGATGAGCTTGTCGAGGTGCTTGCGCAGCTCCGAGGCGGTCAGCGTGCGGGCCTTCTCCAGCGCCTGGCTCTCGATCGTCGCGAGGACCTCCGGGTCGGTGAGGAACCTGGTCTGGTCCACGAGGACGGCGCAGTGGCGCTCGGTGATCTCACCCGCAGCCAGCGCGGCACCGAACGCGGGGAAGAGCTCCTTCAGGGCCCGGGCACGGTCGATCTCCTTCGACGCGCCGTAGACGCTG